>NZ_CP063419.1 GCF_013184985.2 Actinomyces faecalis | reverse complement strand
TTCTTGACGGTAGTTGGTACGTTGTACCTACGAAACGCAAGCGCCGAAAGGAGAAAAAATTGGCGCGCCGTCAGCAGCGAATCATTCTGGGCGAGGTCGAGGCACGCGCGGTCTTTCGCGTGTCTACCTATGACGAGGAGGCCGGCCAGTGGGACTGGGCCGAGCGGGATGGACAGCCCCGATGGGCAGTTGACGTGATCCTGCCTGCCGAGCCGGATCAGCCGGGGGAGCCTGGCCCTCATCAGCGGGATGAGGTCATCACAGTCAAGCTCGACGAGGAGCCAGAGGACGTTGACCCCGGCGATGTGATCGTGCTCGAGGGAGCGATGGTTGGGGCGTGGGCGTCTGGCGGGCAGTCGGGCTTGTACTACACGGCCCGCCGAGCCGTGAGCGTGGAGGAGTGAGGTGACCCGAAGGGTTGTTCTCGCTATGACGGATGAGCCACGGGATCGGTCTCAGTCTCACCATCGGCTGGTAGTGATGATCAGCCAGGAGCAATGGCAGTGGCTGAGGGCCTGGGCATATCGAGAGGGGTCGCTGATCTCGCCGCTGGTTCGCCAGGTACTAGACGAGGTCATGAGGGATCAGCAGCGCCGCGAGGCCGAGGAAGCAGCTCAGCGCCGAGCCGTTGATGAGGCGCTAGAGGGGTCACGGCTGATTCGACAGTCGCCCGAGTGGGCGGAACTGGTTGAGCTGCGAAAGCAGGTGCCTAAACCTGACGACGCACCGACGCGCTTCCCAAACCCAGTGGGCCTAGGGCGCTAGCGTCCAAGGCAGGAAATCGAGAAAGCCCCGGACTCCATAACTGGGGCCCGGGGCTTTCTCACGAAACACAAGCACCGACAAGGGTTGCCGCCCTGTGACGTCGATGCTGAACAACCTGGTGAAGAGGTCGATCAACATGAGTGTAGGGCTGGTGAGAGGGCCGTCAAGGGACGGCGCGCCAGCGCGCCCCGCGCAGGCGCAGCCCAAGCCGCGCGCCAGCGCGGCGAAGGGCGAAGCCGCGCGGCTTGGTAAAGACGCGAATAACTCTTCCCCCCGTGCTCAGCGATACGACCTTAGGCGCGGCATTCAGCGGTTTACTGACCTTGAGCGGGTTCGCAAATGTGGTCGATGCTCCCGGGGTGAAGGCGACCTTGTATCGCTGAGGTCAGCCGATGACGGATCAGGCGCAGGCTGGGGAAATCTGACGACCTGCGGCAGCGTGTGGGCATGCCCGGTGTGCTCAGCCAAGATCGCAGCGCGTCGAGCATCGGATCTAGCGGGCGTGCTGGCGAAGGCTGATTCCGAGGGGTTGCGGGTCTCCATGCTGACCCTGACCATGCGGCACCGGAAAGGGCAAAGGCTCGCGGACCTCTGGAAGGCCCTGGGGCATGCGTGGTCAAAGGTGACCTCGGGCAAGCAGTGGACTCGTGAGAGGGATGATCTCGGGCTAGTTGGCTGGGCGAGGGCCGTTGAGGTCACCCACGGCAAGCACGGTTGGCATGTCCACGTGCACGCGGTGTTCGTGACTGAGGTTGACCCGCACGAGACCACGGCACCGGCTCAGGTGTGGGGCCGTTGGGTTCGAGCACTGGGCAGGCATGGTCTGGATGCGGTAGCAGACTCCGGCGGCATGGACTGGCAGACTGCATGCCCCGGCGACGCCGCCACTATGGGGCAGTACGTCGCCAAAATGGGCACGGCCACTTCGCCGAGTGACCTTGCCGCTGAGGCCACGCTAGGCGCGTTCAAAAAAGCGCGCGGGGAGAACCGGACCCCGTTCCAGATTGCGGCCTCGGTCAATGAGACCGGCGACGCCGATGACCTGGACCTCTGGCACGAGTTCGAGCGAGTCAGCCACAACCGGCGAGCTCTGACCTGGTCCCGGTCTCTACGCGAGTTCGGCAAGGTTGAGGACATTACAGACGAGGAGATTGCGGCCGAGGAGGCCGGCGACAAGGTTCAGGCATGGATCGCTATCGAGGACTGGAGGGCGACGGTCTACGAGCGAGCCGCTGAAGTGCTCGACGTGTGCGAGGCCGGCGGCGTTGGGGCTGCACTGGCTCTACTGACTGCCTGGGGTGTGCCCTACGTCCGCCCTGAAAACCCCCTGCCTTCCGGTCGGTCGCCGTCGGCAGGAGCCGTTTAGCCGCGCCCGGTGGGGTCCGGGGCTGTGAGGTCCCGCATGCCGGGGCTAGGCACCCATGCGCTACCTAGAGTTTTTAGCGGCCTGGTGTGCAGGCCCCGGCGTGGGGGACCTCATGGCTCTGGGCCCTGCCGGGTGTGGCAGGCTCACCCGCCGACGACGGCAGAACGGAAGGCAGGCCCCTGCCTTTTGGGAGGGAGCCTGAGGCCCGCCAGCGGCTAGCGTGCCCGTAGGACGTGCCAGGCAATCGAGGGGACCAGGCTTAGCGCCAGGACTAACCAGCCGGCCCAGTCCTGGACCAGGTACAGCCAGGCTCCGACGGTGAGTAGGAATACGACGGACGGCCACAGCACGTACAGCGCAAGCCCGATAGGGAGGCCGATCATCACTCCAAGTGCCTTCATTTCTTCGTCTCCTTGGCTGGGTTGATTAGCTGCTCTGTGAGCCAGACGCCGGGTGCGGGCCTGGCGTCGATCCTGTACGGACGGTTGCGCCAGGCGTCGGCGGTCTGACGGCTGATTCCGGTTGCGGTGGCGACGTCGGTCGGCCCCATGTCGGCATATCCAGCAGCACTGGGCGTGCTGGCGATCTGGGCGGCTAGCTGCGTGAGCGTCTTGATCGCTTCGTCCAGCTCAGACAGCGCGCCCAGCAGGTTCGCGGCATAGGCGCGCCTCCCCATCGGGTCATCGTTGAGCGCGTCCGGGTATGCCTCTAGCCGCCCTTTGCACTGATCGAGCCACTGCACGGCGCAGCCCTTGACTGCGGTCAGGGTCACGACGTCGGTCGCAGGCACGATCTCCTGGGGCTGGCCGTAGTCGACGGCGGTGATGTCACGCTTCTTGACGTTCTGGGTGTCGCGTTTCTTGACGCTGCGAGGGGTCATAAACCCGATGTTAGGGCACTTGACGTCAAATGTCTCGCCAGTTGTCAAATTGTGTCGCGC